>NZ_BSPX01000001.1:220568-220876 GCF_030161255.1 Zoogloea oryzae | reverse complement strand
GCCCGCTGCCGCCGCCGGCCGCGCTGGATGCCGCCGCGCTCGAAGCCCGGGTGCGCGCCCGCAATCCGCAGCTCTTTGCCGACGAGGCCAAGGTCCGCGCCGCCGAGAAGGGCCGCGAGCTGGCCTATAAAAACCGCTACCCGGATTTCACCCTCGGCGTCTCGCCCATCCAGTACCAGGGCAGCGTGAAGGAGTGGGAGCTGATGGTGGAGCTCAACCTGCCGCTCCAGCAGGGCAGCCGCCGCGCCCAGGAGCGCGAGGCCGAGGCGATGCTCTCCGCCGCCCGTGCCCGCCTCGACGCCACCGCC